>NZ_FO538766.1 GCF_000968135.1 Magnetospira sp. QH-2
GCTACGAGTGTAGTCCCATGCCCCGCGCAGACCATTGCATTCAACTTTCAATGCTCGACCGGCAGACTAATCAGATTCTGACCCTTGGCGGCACCTGCTGGCCAAACGCTCCGGAACAGGCCACCCATTGGATGGCCATTCCCGCCTTTCCCGGTGAATCCATGTTTCAGGCCGAAATGTTTGATCCCTATTGGAACCAAATCGGGGAGAAGATGATTTCCGCTGAGACGGTCGAAAGCCTGCTAGGCGATACCTTGCCGCGCCTGATCGACGCCGCCCGAATGAAGGAAAACGCAGAATGACACATTCCATTCAGATAACGTTCGAAGACCGCCGCGAGGACCGTTTCCTGGTTCTTGACGCCGCCGGGTATGAAAATCCTGACGATGTACAAGAGGATTGGTCCCATATAGAAGAATTTCCGGGGGATACCGTCTTTTTTGCGGATCGTTTAAACGATAACGCCGCTCTTGTTGAAGAGCGGAAGATTTCCGCCGCCCAGGTCGAGGCCTTGACCGGGCGCCCGCTGTTCGTTGTGATCAACGACGCAAGGCGGATCGCGGATGAATATGAACGGGCCGAGGCCGCCTGCGCACACTAGGGCAAAAAACATGGTAAATTTCAGCGTCTTTGCCGAACCCGCCGCCTTTGCAGGCATGGCCGCTGCCTCCATTTTGTTTCTCGCCCGCCGCCCGATCATCAATCAGATCAAGGGAACTAGGGCGGAAAAAAAGGTTATCGCGTACCTTAAGAAGCAACAAATCCCTTTTCTCACTAATGTTTTTATCCCGGTGAAGCCTCTTGGCCATGAGCAGGCCAGCGTTACCGAAATTGATATTGTTGCTTTCGTTGGTCACGCGGTCGCGATCATTGAGGTAAAGGCGTGGCGCGGCAATGACATTTGCGGTGATACCGCCGGGTGGTATATCCGAAACGGCAAGAAAGCAACGGGCAGACAAGCGGTTACGGGCCAGCAGTCCAAGCACCTCCGCGCCGCCACCGCGATTGCCGGGCCTGACCATCTATATTCTGTTATCGCATTGCCGAATATAGCCACTAGCGGGCCCGGCTTGCCCGACGCAGTGGCCACCGCCGCCGAGATCCCCGGCGCCTTGACTGCCACAGCGGATGATCCCGAGGCTCACGCCGCCTTCGCGGCCCTCGCCTCTTTTGCCGCCGACAAGAAGCAACAGGCCCTTCTCAGGAAAGCCCACGCTGTCCAAGTGGGCTCCCTACGCCGCGCCGTGGCAAAGGCCATCGGGACGGGCCTCCTTTCTGCTCTGTTGGCCCCCATTTTCTTCCTAGCCTCTTTCGTCATGCGGCTTGCCGTCTACCTGATTGGCTATGCCGTTGGCTTGGCCATCCTCGCAGGTCTCCTTGCCCTTATCATGAATCTGTAACAGGGTAAAAAGCCCGGCCACTTTCCTTTGCACCCTATTTTTGGCATGGGATTGCAGGGGAACCCTGCAACCCTGCCTTCCTGGCGAAGGAGGGGGGTAGAAAAGGCAACCAGAATCCGCCGGGATGGTGCGGGCGCAGCGAAGCGAGCCACGGCCCGGCGGATTCTGGTTGCCGTCGCGAGGGGCACCGCCCCTTAGCTCTTCCATTCAAAAACCCTTTCTTACCCCGCAGGGGTGCCTTTTCATAGCGAACGAATTGAAGATCGGGCCGCCCCTGGCGGGCCGTCCTTCTCTCTTCACGTCTTCCCGGTCACAGGGGCACTTCCTCTGGACACGCCCTTTTTCTCGGGGGTCACAGGGGGGTAACGGCTAAGTCACAGCCGTTTTCGTCCCGGTCACACTATCGGCCTTTTTTTCTCGGCCATAGTCACACCCCCCATTTTTTGGTTGTTGTTTGTTTACACTTTATTTTCCGCCCGCTTTGGTTGTTTTTAGGGGATAACGTCTTGGAAAATCAATGTATTTTTGCCATTGCGTTCAGTCGCAGTTGCTTCACTTCAATGGTCCACGTTCCTCCGTCACTAATAGTAAGGGAGGCAGGAAAGGCGTTTGTACTAGTACAAACGCCCGCACCCATGATATTATGTACTCATGGGTGCGTTATCCCAAACCCTTCCGGGTTCGGGGCCGAAGGAAGTAAGGAGAGGTAATCAGGTGGCAGCTACATCAACCGGCAAAAAGCCCTCGATGACTTATCTAACAGCGGAGGAACGGAACCGTTATTCGGCGGCAGCCGCCGCCGAAGGTGTCTCGCTCTCCAAGTGGATGAATATTGCCATGGAGGAGCGGGCCCGCCGCCGTTCCATCTTCCGAATTAGCGAGTGGCGATCCCTCGTTCAATTGCGCAACCAAATGCTCATGGCCGGATCGAATATCAACCAAGTGACGCGGCGCCTTCACGTCTGGTTGGAAGATCCAACCAAGCGGGCGCCGGATGCCGAGCTTTTGGAAATGGCGGTCGAAGATATCCATTCGACCGTTGTACAATTGGCCGAATTTATGCGGAGGTTTACCCAATGAGCCAATATGATGACGACATTTTCAAAAAAGGTCGTGGCCGCGTTATCAACGATCGAATGCGGGCGGTGCATTTACGCGCAATGACCGTTGCCGGGTTGTCCAATCGCCCGTCCCCATCCTCTGGTGGCCATACCCCGTCCCCATCCTCTGGTGGCCATACCCCGTCCCCATCCTCTGGTGGCCATACCCCGTCCCGCCAAGTTGTTTCCAAGATTCTATCCTCTTCCAAGTCCGTTCGTGGGGCACGGTCCATGCTCAATTACCTGGTCCAGAAGCGGGACAAGGAGGACGAGATAGCGAATGAGCAGGCCGATCCGCATTATGGAAAGTTCGGCGAGAACGGGGAATTACCTGTTTGGAACGAACAGGGCATCCGTTTAAACGTCGCGGAGGCGCGGGGGGAATTGGAAGGGTGGGGCCTCCTTTCCGATGAGGAAAATATTTCTAAAGCGGCTCGCAAGGCTACCAAAAACGAACGCTCGAAGATGGAGGAGAAGGACCGTCTTTATCATCGGCAGGTTTACCATTTTATGTTTTCCCCGCCGAATTCCAGCCGCGCCGACAACAACCCTCAAAAGATGTTGGAGATTGGACAGGAGACCGCCCGCATTCTCTGGGGGAAAAAGGGGCATCGGTACATCCTGGGCATCCATGAGGAAAAGGGGCACCTTCACGTTCATGTTATGGTCAAGGCTCTACCCGACCATCCCCCCAATCCGCTACGGCCCCAACGCCTGACATACGATAAAAAGGACATGCAGGCCGCGCGCGTGGTCTTTTCCGACGTGTGCAACGCCAGGGGTCTTGAAACAGAAGCAACCCGCCGCGTGGATCGGATAGCGGACCGACAAAAAATGCTTGACGGCGATTCACCGGAACGCAAGCGGTCCGTGTATGATGACCGCATGAAAAAATCGCATTGGGTTGCTGATTTGAACCAACGATCCCCGGCATGGTTTTGCCACTTTGGCGCCCAATACATTGATGGCCACCGAGCCGTTGCGTTGAACCATCAACCGAAAAAGCCACCGTTCCATAATCCGGTAAAAACCGGGATTCCACTGGTTGATTACGCCCGCGCCACCTACCAAAACCCGGGCAAGGCCCTTCAATCCTTCAAGGCCTTACACCAGGACGACCCCCGGAAGGCCGCATGGATGATGACAAAATCCCCGCAGTCGTTCGGCGTCATGTTCCAAGGTGCCGACCCTCCCAAGCTTACCAAACAAATGGTTATGTCTGCTGCGCGGCGCCTGGATCAGGTCAATTTGCCTAATCCAGACCGCGCATTACGCGAAGCCGCCGCCGAAACCGTTTTGAAGGGTCTTGCCAACCTGGATTCCGCACGACGCCCGAGGCGGGCCATATCTAATCGCGAATTTGTCGCAAAAAATCTCACCCAATTGGCCAAGGACTACGCATCCGACCCTAATCATAATCGCACCGCCCTTGCCCGCGTTCAGGAAGCCGCGAAGATGAGTCAAGCGGGCATCGTTTCCGACTTCGCGAAACAAGCCCGTGAAGCCGAGCCTCTTCCGAAGCCAAAAACCTTCGAAGAACAGCAGAGAGACCCGGCGGAAGCCGTCCTGACCCGCCGACAGCGCCTTTCCTCGTCGTTTTCGCGACAGGCCGACGCGCGGGCCAACGAGCAGCAGCAGGGCGGGGGGATCGCTGCCCCTGAAATGGCCTCTGTGGGGCCCGTGGCATCTCCTGACGGCTCGAAGGGGGAGGGGGGCGCTCCTACCACCCCACGGGAACGGGCCCGGGCCCGTCAGGCTAAAATGGCTGCCTTGCAACGTGGCGGCGGCTTGGAACGATAGCCGTCCGGATCCTTCCTTATTCTTTACATTAAAAAGGCCCCCGGATCGATCCGGGGGCCTTCCAGGCCGAGATCGGGGGAGGGAGGTAGGGGCCCCTCCTTTCGGCCTTATTGTCTCGACGCCATGGCCTGTTGTTGTTGGTTCATCGGGTTCATGACCGCATTGTAGGCCTCCGTCTTCCCGCTCCCTGATAGCGCACTACTGGCCGCGCTACCACCTGCCTTTGCCGCCGCCGCCATGGGCGCTTTAGCCACGACAAACGGTGCCGCAAGAGCGGTTGTTGCCACCGTTGAGAAGATCGCCGGGCCCACTGAATTGATAAATGATCCGGAGATATTGGAGGCGATGGAAGCGGCCTCCCACTGGAACATGATTCCCAGGCCCGCAACCAGCATTGCCAGCATGTATTCATCCGACCATGCGAAATCCGCAAGAGCGATCACGGCAACACCTTGTTCGCCGCCTTCCCCTTCCACCAGGGGCATATACCCCGAGAGCTTGGTCATAATGTACATCGTGATTCCCATCCCGATAGTCGCCACAGCAACGGCAATGACCGAAGCCACCAACATCTTGATTCCGCCGAAGGTCATTGACCGCGTGGCCGGGAAAGCCCCCGCTATGGCCAGCCAGGGCGACAGAACCATAACGGCAGCTACCCGGAACATGGCAAGCGTAACCTGTCCCAGGTACATCATGAGGATGAATAAGAACGGCAGCATGAACAGCAAACCGGCAATATAGATATCCAACCTTATCCCCGCATCCGCCATCATGGCCTTGGCAATCATCCACATACCTTGCGTTTTGTATTCAATCGCAAACGACAAGTCCGCTAAGGCCTGCGCACCGACCGCCGGACCGCCTTCGCGGGCCGGTAGATCATCCGCGATCAGAACTGTTTTCGCTAGTCCTGTCATAAAGGCAATGGTGATATCGTAGAGGGTGGAATACCCCTCCGATACCTTGGCCGTGCCCGCATTGATCCCGATATAGGTTGCAGCAAACAGATACCCGGCGGCGCCCTTGAGCATATCCACCGGCTTTGCCGAACCGACCACAATCCGGATGATTTGAACGATCATCCAGATTCCGAAGGCCGTTCCTAGGATGATTGCCGCACTATTAATACTCGCGATGAATACTTCGTGGCCGTACTTGTCCGACTGACTACCAACCTCCTTGATCAAATCGCAGGACATACAATCAAAGCTAAAATCCGGGTCACCCTCTTGTGCGGGGGCCGGTGCTTCCGCATCATCACCAAAAACCGGCTTCCCGCCGGTTACGGTATCAATCAAGTCATTCAGCCATTCAAACATTTTTATTCTCCTTTTGGCGTTCTCCTATAACAACCGAGGATGGCCAAAAATTAGTTCGTCCATTCGTTCGCCGGTCTCGGTGTACTGTGTCCATTTGCGTCCGTCCAACATGGGCGTATGCACCATTTCTCCCCCGATAACTCGTTGTTTTTATTAGCGTATAATCTATCTTATGGAAAATACCGGACACTAATGGGCCGAGGTTTTCACGCTTCGAAGTTGCGTCTTGTTCAGGGTTGGTTTGACCCTTGTGCCATTCAGCCCATAATCGCCGCGCAAGAGCTTTGTTCGGGCGGTATGATCCGTATAACCGAGCAACCGCAGATCATCCTTGGCCCGACCAATCCTATTTTGGTAGAAATTGGCCTTCCAAGCATTGCCTTCCCGCAACGCTTCTTCCTTGAAGTACAGCGCCTCGCGCAGACGTAACACCACGTCTTCCAAGGTGTCGTAAGTGTCGCGATTTAATCGCTCTATGGCCACCTCGACCGCCTGTGTTTCTGTGCTTCCCATACGCTCCGCAGACTCACTCAGCATTGCCTTAATCTCCTTTCGGAGTCGATAGGAAGTGGGAGTTTTTGCCATCTTTAATAACCTCCTCTTGTTGTTAGAATATACTACGTTTTGCCTTTTTTGTCGCTACGTTATTTGCCTGTTTAAACATATCCTTCCTCTCTGAACCTGTATCTGATACAATTGTTATTAGGTACTAATAAAGGTTAAAACAATGCGACCTTCCCGTATCAAACTATGGCGCAAGCGACACAAAATGACCCAACCGGCCCTTGCCCAATTCTTGGGCGTCTCTGTTGATGCCGTCCGCTCCTGGGAATCCCGCCGAAACCCCGTTCCCCGCCATTTGCCGTTACTCCTCACGGCAATGGAGCTTTCACAGATCCCGAAGCCGCTTCGTTCATCGGATGACCTTGCGGCGCCCCCCATAGACGAACAGGCCGAAAAGATCATTCGCCTATGGGCCAAACATGCCGGGCGGGTCATGCGGCGGGCCGGATATTCAACGGATGAAATCAAGGCGGGCATCCGAACATTTCTCAAGACTTGGCAATGACCGCAACCCGTCCGGGGCGCCCGGACGGCGGCTTTATCTTAGTTAGTTTTCGATAGCGGCGATCCTTCCAGGCCCATCCGTCCTTGCCCATAAGCGGCACCGTGGCATGGTGTGGCGCCAGGACGAAATATTCCCCTTCCCCCAACATCCCAATTTCTTCCGGACGGACGAGGTATTGCCCTTCCAAGCCCTTTTCCGGGCTCCCTTCCTTGAAAAAATTGGTTTTGACCGTCTTTCGGAGGCGGGTTTCCTGTCCAATCTGATCCGCTATTTCCTTCTGATTACGCGGGTTTGTCTGGTGAAACACCGTCTGATACTGGCTAACCGTCTTCAGTGTTTCCAGTCCGTCCGGGCCGTATACGGCCCGGACTTGTGCCGGGTCCTGGCATACGAACAAGAACCGTATCCGCAGCTTTCGACCCCGCGCCGGGCCATCCAATACCACCTTATCCATTCGGCCAAGCGCCGGTAACTCGTCAATCAGGAAATTGATTGGGACCCCTTGCCTTGCCTCTTCCTTGGTTTCCGAAAGCAAATGCCGCATTAACTGGGTAAGAAAAACCCGGGTGATGGTCCCGAAGGTCTCAAGGTCCCGCTCCCGCAAGCAGATATACAACGATACCGGCTTTCCGTCCCGTCCGCGTAAATCCCGCAAGGCAAAATCGCTCTCGCTCGTCGCGTTGGCCACATGGCCATTCTCCCAGGCCTTGAGACCCCTTTGCATGGTGTTGAGGTATCCGGACCTCTCTCGAAACGCCGTATGAGCCATATTGCGAAGGTTTGTTGAAATCACCCTTGGCCATCCCTCCCCTTCGGCTTGCGCAGCCAAATCAGACAAATAAGCGCCTATGGCGTCCTCCTCCTCGTCCCATTCCGGCGCTGACGATCCTTCAGCCACCATGTGGTAGATTTCCGCGAACCGTGCTGAAACCCCTTCCCGGCGGGCATTCAGAACCGCATAAAATGTTAGCGCCATGCCGAGCGACCGCCCGACCTCATCAAATTGCGAGTTTTCACCCTTGCCCTTGGGAATCAGGATATGCCAAATCCCGTCGATTTCCGTTTGCAACTCGTTTACGTCTTCCGGCAATTGATCGTTGTCTAACGGGTTCCAACGGGCCGTCTCCGCATCCGCCCACGCCAGCCGAATCACTGGACCTTCTTTGGCCCGGGCCCCGGCTGTTTCTTGGTACAATTCCCCGGATGGATCATTAACGACGATAGACGACCGCCCGGCGGAAAAAATCGACGGCATGATAAGAATTTGCGTTTTACCCGCTCCGGGCGGCGCCCAGGCGATTGAGGCGAGGAAACTATCAAAACATAGCCTCTTGCCGTGGGATTGTCCGAGGACAATCCCTTCCTTGGCGGCAAGACCCATCTTCTTTACATCCCCGCCCTTACCCCATCTTGCGGAACCGTAGTCCGTCCGCTTAAACGAGATCCGCGCGGCAATTAGCGCCGTGGCCGCAAAGAAGACCAGACCCCAGACCATAGCGGCCTGTTTAAACGCCGGGGTAAGGACCGGATGTAAGGCCCCGTTGTCCCGCCAATATCCCACATAGGCGCCCCACCATTCCAGATCCCAGGCACCGAACCCGGTTACCATGTATATTTGACCAGCCCAGGCGCCCACACAGGCCAAACCGGCCAACCCCACCAGTGAAACCCCTATGCTTCGTTGGTTTTTCCTGATCATGCTGCCCCCTCGCGTTCCATGGCGGCGCGTAGCGCATCCTCGAAATCCAGCAGGGTATCCACTTCCTTTCGAAACAGGTATTTGCCCGACTTGGGCAAATAGAGCGCCGCCACTTCCCGATTTCCTTTCTTCGTTTTGTGAACCTGAACCACCATATCCACCATGCCCCTTAGGTACTCCGGAATATTGCTCATCCGTTCACCGGCCCATTCCACTTGTTGGCTGAATTTCCGTTCAACCACCTCCTCCGGACTTTCCGCGTGAATCGTTGTCATGAATCCCCGGTGCCCCGAGTTAAGCAACCCGAGGGCGGCAAAGGCGTTTGTAGTCGATATTTCGCCAAACACGGCGATTTCCGGGGTTGACCTCATAAGGTGGTCATAGGCTTGCCGGTAGGAAATGACCCCCGGCGCCGCCGCGACCTTCTCACGGGCAACCAGGACCCGCACACAGTCCGGAAAGCGTTCGGTCTCCAATTCCGCCGTGTCCTCAACCGTGATAACCCGGCGCCCCGCATCGACGTCCTTCAACAGCAAGTTCATGAGCGTTGTCTTGCCCGAGTTGGTGGACCCGGACAAAATCACGGTCCGCTCTGCCTTCACGGCGCCGCGCAACAACGCCAAGGCCTCGCCTTCAAGCCCAAAATCCGAATACTTCACCCGAAACTTATGTTTGCAGCGAACGGTTATTGAGATTCCGCCGGGCACCGATGGGCCTACTAGTCCTTGGAAACGATGCCCGCCCGGCAGAGAAGCGGCAACAAGCGGTTGCTCGTTTTCGTCAAAACGCATCCGGTGATGGTTGGCAATGGCGCTCATCATATCCTTGACCACGCCGGTTTTCACCCCCTTGTCATGCTGAAACACCTTCCCTTTGCCGCGCTTTTCCAAGATGACTTCGCCGGGCCTATTCACCCGAACTTCAATCATCTTCGGGTCCGCAATGTAGTCCCAGAGGGGGCGTAGTGCCCCCTCTAAGATCGCGTCCGTTGTCGGTACATGATACTTTCCCGACATGGCCTACCACCCGTCCGGACAGGGGGGGACATACAATGTCCTTGTATTTGTGGCCGTATAGACGCCGCAGGAATCCCCTACGGTATTGCTCGTCGTTATCGCGTTCCATGCGCCCTGCATTTCGCAGGACGTAGAGATGACTTCATCCGTATGGGGGTTTACCGTCTCACTCATCACCACCGTTGCCGCATACTGGATCGTACGCAGGAACGACCCATTTCCACTCCCCGTAAAGCACACGGAGCCTTGGGGCCCTGTATATCGTCCTGACGCCACCTGATCAGTTTTGACCACCAGATCCTGGCAGACATTGGTTGGACCGACCGGGGTTCCTGCAACACCGGTATCAAACGAATACTCGGAACTGTCCGCCCGTGTGTAAATCTCATGCACGTTTGTTTCATTGTAGGCCGAGCATCCTTCATAGGTGGCCGTCCCGTTTGCAACATCCTCCGTCCTTGCAAACACATAGGCGAATTGCGGCGCACCTTCCCGCACTTGCGCGGAATCGACTTCCACCCGTCCATAGGGCGTATCGATATAAAGCGCGGTCTTTTCTTGCGAATATTTCTCCGCATCATGATTCACATAACCGTGGACTTCCCCCCCTTCTACCTGATGAGTGAAGGAGGTTGTTGAAGTCTGGCAGGCGTTCACATAGACCCGGCTTCCGCCGCTCATGTAGTAATGCCGCTGTTCCTCATAGCTGGTATTTGCCGGGATATCATGGACCCAATCACAGCCATCGTGCGTTGCCGATAGGTCGAGCGCTTGGGCGGCATCCGGCGTACAATCCGTAATGTACTGGTATGTGCCTTCCACTTCGATCCTTGTTCGGAATTGTGGATAGGCTTTCATATCCTGAGTGGAAATCAGCATTTCACAAATGGCGATCCCGCCGACCGTTGACACGGTTTCATGCGGATAGACCGTGGCCGTATCCGTGCATTCCTGCGCGGTATATTCGATCCCGCCCATGGTAAATACTGATTTCTCCATCCTGATTGATTGCTGCGCTGTGAAATCGTGGCGGATCGAACATCCGGTATCCGTCGTTGTGATCGGAATCATAACGTCCGGCGGTTGGCAGCCGCGCACGGTTACTTTGTTGTTGCTGCTGTCCATATAAACCAAGGAAACCTGTTGCCCGGCTTCCTGTGCGCCTAAATCGGTATAGATAGAACAGCCTGTTGCATCCTCGACGATTTCAAATCTTTGATCCTCGTCCCTGGTGCAATCGCCTACGTCGTTATTCGCCGCCTCTCCATCCGTATAGTAGGTAATATATCGGGGCCAAGCTTGCAGGCCCGGAATGTCAACCTCATCGGTGCATCGTAGATACGACCTTTGCAATTCATACCGAACATCGCTATCCGAGCAGGCACTTTCTGTTGTTGACCCACTAGAAATCGTAACGGTTTTGCTTTGCTGGATCGCGACCCCCTGGGTCTCATCCACACGCACCCCGCACCCGTCCGTTGATATCATCGTTGTATCGGTGAAGGCCTCAACCGGTGTTGCCGTTTCCGCCGCCAATTCCGCCGGTTGATAGTCGCTCGCAACATCATTTTCCGAGGACGGGGAGGCCTTGCCGGTAGTGCTGTCCGTCATGGCCTTTTGGTCCTTTTCCCCCTCCTCCTCATCCGCCGGTTCTTTCTCAACGTCGTAAAGCTGTTTGATCGCCTTCGTCAGAGCGGCCATGTTCCCCTGTGCACCGAGTTTCTCATCCCCAGGAATGATTTCGCCCTCAACAAACATTTGGGTTGCCCAGGCCTCATCGAGCGGGGCTACCCGCTTCTCACCGTCAAACGTTTTGGTCACTTGTGACCAAACCACTTGCCCCACTTTCTGCCCTTCGGCATCAACGCCCCGGGCGTAGCCCTCGACCATAACCCCCTCGAAATTCACATCTTCCGGGGGATTCATCACGCCGACAATCCGCGCATTGGTCGGCAGTTCGCCGCTTTCGATCAAGCGGATCGGCGCGGGGGCTACAACGGTCATCTTCCCCACGGGGATTTCTTCGATAAGCACTGGTGGCGCGGTCGGAATCGCCGCTGTTTGCGCTGTGGCACCGTTTAAACAGACGGCCCAAAAAACCGCCGCAAGCGCCAATGTAATCATGTTCTTTTGCATTGTGGCACTCCTATTTTTTTGCAACCCGCCGCGTTCCGGGGTTCCTCAGAACCCAGTCGTTGCGCGGCATGATGACAACGCGCGTTCCCTGCGCAATGGTGATGATGGGTGCCAAGTTGACCGATTGTTCCAGTATCTTGGCTGTTATTTCCCCGAAGTCATCCGACAGCTTGGAACCGCCCGCAGCAAGGCCCGGGCTCAACTGTGAAAAATGTTCGGTCGCCACGGTCGCGGCCACCGAAAGAGCGGAAACAATAAAGGCCGTACCGTACCGTTCCCAAATCCTGTTATCCACTTCACCAGGGACACCCGCGCGGCCCATGGTATCGCCCGCCGGTGCGGCGATTTCAAAGAGTTCCGCATAGTCTTCCGCCCGAAGGACCCGCTTGCAGACGACCGGCAACCGACTGTCCCCTTGTTTTTCCAGACTGTCATACTGGCAATCCAGCCGTGAGCCCTTGGGAATCAAAAGATTGTCGTGCTCTGGCGAGTAAACATCCTTCGAGACCTGGATAATCAGCTTGCCGCCCTGTTCCCCGGCCACCTGGCTATTAATGCCCGTTTCCACAATGCCGTGGATATAGCGTACCGTTGACACAACCCGCCCCTGATCGACGGGCAACGAGCTATCAACGGAAGTCATTGAATAGCCTTTGTCCATATAATCGGTTGAAGACTTGCTTTGTGCCGGTATCACAGGCGGCAGGGCCGTTGCGGACGGCAAGGGCGGCTGGCCAACATCCCAGGCCCCGGCCCGGCGTTCCGCCAGGATCCGGGCGGCGGCTTCGCGGCCCTCATCACGAATTGGCTTTGGCCATGCCTTTGGTTTTGGCGGCGGCGGCGGCGCAGGGCGGGCGATCCTTGGTTTTTTCCCCACCAACACTTCCAGGTTGGCAGAAACCGTATCGCCTTTGCCGGTAGTGGCCACGATCCGCGCCACCATATCGCCCGGCGTTGCCTTCTTGAACACATCGAAATCAACCGTTACCGCGCAGCCTTGCCCGGGCGCAAGGGTTCGCCCTTCACAATCTCTTCCGTCTAGTTGGAACTCACCTTTTCCCCCGCCCTGTTCAACACCCAGGACCACGGCCCCTATCCGTACCGCTTCCCCCCCTTCATTCACCACGTTTAGGGTGGACCCGCCGTTGTTACCCGGCAGGACACGCCCATAGTCGAATAAGGGTGGCACGAATTGGAGCCTCCCGGGTTTCGGTTGCGGCAGCGGCGGCGGCGCGGGCGCCTTGAACTCGAAAACCCCTTGATCACTATCCGGGAAAGGCGGCGGCACCGCCGGTCCCTGATCCTCACAGGCTGCCACAGCCAATCCCACGGCTGCCAACAGTTCGCAGACGATCCCGGCCATTAGGTGTCCTCCTCATCCACGGAGATCCCCACAGCACCCGTATATTCGATGCAGAGATGCTTTTGACCGGCCTTTAGGGTGATCATCTTTCCCACGTTCTCGACTACCAGGGTATGACGCCCCAAAACGCGCGTATTCACTACCTCGTCAACCTCATCCCAGACCATGTAGGCAGTTGGCAGTTCGAGGGTTTTCCATCGTTCCGGCCCGTAGTAGATGAAGGTAAAGCAATCATTCCGGAACACCTGGACCGGGGCTAGGTCCTTATCCCCAAAGACCTTGAATTCCCCAAATCCATAGTCCCCGTGGACGTTGCACTTCCCCGATTGGACATAATCAAAATCCATCTCTTTCGGGCCGTTGGTCTCCTTGGCCATGGCGGGCGGGACCTTCGCCCTCGGCTGCCCATTTGTTTCCGATACCGGCACTTCCGCACCGGCCACCGGTGGCAAAATCTCCCGCTCTTCGATTTCCTTCCAGTTTCCCAGATCCCCGCCTCGACCGGCCAGCCGCACCACAACATGGGGCACCTGCTTTGATTTAATGCTTTCCGATGAGACATAGAACGCATGAACCGCGCCGCTCTTTGTGTACACGTTCAGATTCGTATCAACACCGACAAACTTTGGCCGAATGGCCAAGCGGCTTTTTCCCCTGGTTTTCACCTGGAACCCCACGGTGTCCCCGAGATCAAACGCCTTAATTTCGTCACCATTGCTCAATTCAATCGTTGTAACCATGAATTCGCGCGTCACGACTGGATAAAAACAATCGCGGCAAATATCATAGATTTTCACCGCTTCCGCTTTCGCTGCTCGCTTCCAGGCCCCTTGCGTCTGCCCCGCCGCGCGTCCCACGTCCTCCGGACGAATGAATTTTCCCGCGCTCTGCTCTTTCAAAACGGGTTTTGCGATTTCCGTGGTTTTGGCAGGCATCGCCATTTTGTTTAGCTGCGCCCGCTTGTTCGCGGTTTGCGCCGACGCGGCCCCGGCCAAGAGCGCCAGGACCGCCGCACCGATAAGCGTATGTTTAAACATGCTGTTATTCCTTTTCCTGGTTTTGGTTTTCTTTGAAACGCATGGAAAACCCTACCACCTGGACTCCCAAAGGGTTCATGTAGCGGTGTTCCAGTGATACTTCTTTTGGGTTGTAGGCAATGCCGACAATGGCCTCGACTAACTTCCGTTCAACCTCTTGCCCCTTGATCCGATCAACCATGGTGAATTCGGCCCGGTATTTATCGACTTCCCGCGTCATGCTCTCAATCTTTTGCACCACATGAACCGAGACACTCCGAACCAACCCGCTATCAATGGCCTTTTGAATGGCGCCATTGGCGATCCGTTCGCGCCGAAACCGTTCCCAAATGCTCGGGTGGCTCTGCCACACCGCCTCTTGGAACCGCTCGGTTTCGGAAACGCCGTCGATTGTTTGGCTATTGACCAAGAACCGCTTGATATGCGCCTCGGTGAACAATTCCACTCCGGGCACGCTCTTTCGCACCGGTTCCACCCAAACAACCCGGCTTGTCGGGTCATCCATTCGCAGCAGCCCCAATTGGATTTCCTTTAAGGGCATGAGGCCGCGAAGCGTTGACGCCAGAATCGCGACGATGAACAGCAAGACGACGATTACCGCGACAGCGCCGCGCAGCAGGAACACAACCCGGCGGTGTGCTAGGTCAAAATCCGCCGCCTTTGGTGCCCGTACCGTTGCCGTTTCTGATTTTGGCCCGTCCGAATAGAAATCATCAACCGGCGGCGGGTCCTTTGCCTTCTTTCTCCGGTTCAATAACATCGGTCAAATCTCCCGATATTGCAGCGGCACCAACTCTTGTTCCGGGCAAGGGTCCGACGCCAGAGTGAAGAATAGGCCGCGTGGATCGATCCACACGGCATTATCTTGCCCCTCTGTTTGCGCACAGGGGGACCGCTTCATTTCATTGGTTCCGGTGCCAACACCAACCGGCTTTTCCGTCGAACTCGCAGCACAGCCCGCCAGAAAAGTAGTCAGGACGATTGCGATAATGGTTTTCATTTTCAACTCTCCTGTTCTTTCTTTTTTCAACCGAGGACAGCCATTGCGGCAAAAAACAGGGCGCTGCCCCAGACCAGGGCCGCGCCGATTTCCATCCATCCGAACTTAACGGGCCCGCCCGGTCGGGCCCCGCCTTTGGTGCTTCGGGCAATCGTTTTCCAATCACGATGTTGCATGTTCATTCCCCCGAATAGCGCATCATTTGTTGATGAATGGGGAGATCCCGAATTGAAGCCGCGCCCGCCACTTTTAGCGCCTTGGCTTGCAACAGATTTCCTTCGGCCTGTAGCACCGATAGCTTGACCATGACCCCGCCCAGGATCGAAAGCCGCTCCTGGATGGTTTCGGCCTCGTCGCCAAGCGCCGTTTCCAGTTTCTTTATGTCATCCATATGCCGGGAATAATTATCGGTGGCGGTTTCCGCCGCCGCCAATGCCTCAACACTGGCATCCTCGCTGGTGTTGATACGGCGCAAGCGTATCTTTTCCCGGGTGCCGGAATTGATGACCACGGCCCTTTGTCCCTTGCCCTTTTCCGGCGCCACATAGCGCATGGCCTTATCGAAAAATTCCTTTGCCCCTTGCACAGACGAAAAATCCGGGCTCATGCCCTTGTCCAGTTGCAAACGCCGAGCTAGTTGGTTCATATCGCCCATGATGGCCGACCACCGCCGCTTTTGACTGGCCACCTCCGAGCCGAGCCCCAGGTCATTGGTGCCCATTTCGCCCAGGCTATCCAACATCCCGGTTGTCTTCTCTTTGATGGTCAATAGGTATTCCACCTGTTTGCGCAGTTCGCCTAATTGCTCGCCCAGTGTCTTAATGGCTTGCGCGTCAACAACGGCCATAGCCGCGAAGGCGGCGCGGGCCAGACCCAGGACGAGGACCAGAACGAGAATTGCCCGCCAGACCGGGCCGATCCCCTTTTTCCTGTAATGTACGGGCTTCCGCATTTTCTTTCTCCTTGTCGTTCGGGTTTTTTTGTTAGTATTTAATTTCTCATTTGCTGTTTAAACGATGTTATGGCATCCTTGTTATATGGTTTCCGCCTGTTTACTGCTTTTTTTATTACTTACACACCTTATTATACTATCACTTTTCTTGCTTTTATGCAACGTTTTATAATCGTTTCCGCGTTTTTACTTATTTTTTATTATCGCGAGGGGCCTTTTGGCCCCTCTCCTTTCCTTATGGCAAATGATCAACCCATGTCAGGTTGTCCCTGCCATAGGTGGCTTGCAGTTCTTCCATTAGAGCGATTGACTTGGACCCCGACCGATAAACTTTCATCATCGGCCCGGCGATTTCCCTTAGGTCCACATCCAAAATCACACTTTCCTCGCTATCCGCGCCGCCGCTCTTGTCTCGCTTAATCAAAAGCACCGTTCTTTTTAGGCCCTTTGATAGATCCGACCCGCCTAGGATGTATTCCATTTGCGTCGGGTTCAGATTGAAATCTTGATAGTCCTCTGGTCGCGCAGTTGCGTTCGGGAACAGGAAGAACGTGGAACAATTGGTCATCACCGCCGAAGTAACGCCCGTTTCGTGTAGGGCGCCGGGTTCCTGGAAGGCGACACCTACGATTCCATCCAGCTTGCGATACTCCCGAAACATCACTTCCGCTTCGCGTTTAAACGTCTGGTTCCGAAAGAGATTCGCCGCTTCGTCAATGAAGATATTGAATCCAAAACCGCCCGTGGCGCATTCGGACTTGATGACATGGCCAATATGTTCGAATACCGCCGCCGCAACGTCTGTTTCCTTTAGGATCTGATCGGCATTCCACCCAACCAAAAATGTTTCCTGCATTTGTTGCGCCAATTCATCGCGGGCCCCATTGAAGAGGTAGGCATATGCCCCCTTCCTCTCGTCCATGTCCTCGATCCATTTCCGCATCCCCTCCGCAACGTGGGAGCCGTTAGGGAAGGCCGATTGATAGATGCCGGAGAAGGTCCGTTTGCGTACCTCTTCCACCCCCATTGCTTGCCGCACGGCCCGCTCTATAATTGCTATATCTTCGTCCCCTTCGGCATTGCTCATGATTCGCATGAGCCGCCGCAGGTGGGCCCGGTTTGCTTCCGTATCTCGCAATTGTAGCGGGTTCATGGAAACCGCCCCTTCATCCGTCCGGTTCAAGTCATAATAGGACCCCCCGAACGCCTCAATCATGAAGCGGGCGCCAAAGTTGCTATCAAACACGAACCCCTTGGTGTTCTTGTGTTTCAGCATCCCTCCCATGAGATGCAACATAAGGGTTGTTTTGCCACTATCAGACGGGGCAATCACCGCATAATGCCCGATGGATTGGGCCCGCTCGGAAACATGGAATTGGAATTGGTAGATGGTTCCCCGCACGCTGTTAAATGTGCGGATCGGGCCTTCCCCGAACGGGGAGGCCTCCATTCCTTCGGGTTCCTTCGAAAACGATGCCAGAGCCGCCACGTTCGATGAAATCAGGTTCAGGGGACGCGGCAGCGGCTTACCCTTTACCACCCGCCCCGGAAGCCGTTCAAACCACTCTTCCAAGGCCGCGAACGTATCATAGGCAAACCCTATGTTATCGTCTGAGAACAGCTTTTCAATCCGTGCTAGGATATCCTCCAATTCCTCCATAGAACGCGACCGCACCAACACCATGGTTTGGGTCTCGAAAAGGGTCTCCCTTCCCGCTTCAACCACTGCATAGACTTGATTGAAATCCTCCGCCAGGATCGGATTGAATCCGAACATTGAAGCTTGTTTGCTTTGGTTCAAAAGCGTTGCTTTTGCACGGGTGGTTTCGATGGATCTTGCAATCAAGGTTACTTCGATATTACCCTTAATTTCCATGATCCTCCGGAACAGGGACCCAGAAGTTTTTTCCCGATATTCCTTCACCACGATAATCCTTTCATATCGCGGCGTGGCGCCGTCATAGGACGTTATAAGGCCTGTTGCCTTGTCAAAATCGTAGGCCAGGGCCCCGACCTCCAAAGCCAGTGACCGCGCCGAGGGGCCCAACCTCCTTTTTGTCCCGTTCACATGCTCACAAATTATCTCTGTCAGCGGGCAACGTCCCTCCGTACCTGCCCGCACGATTTCCGGCGAGAACTTGTCCAGATTGGCCAGGGCCGCGCTTGTCGCATCGTCTAACTGACGTTGCCCGGCTTTCTCGCCCGGGCCTTCCAGCACTAATAGAAACTCGTTTAACCAGGCATCACCAAAAAACCGTGCCTCGTGATCCCCAATTGCTTGAAGGGTCTCGGTTGGGTATTTTGAATACACATCCTCCGCAAGGCGGCGGACCTCGCCGCTAATCGCCTTTCGCCGAAACACAAACCGGGCAATGATTCCGGTATCCCTTAGCGAATTCAGGAACTGGACGCGAGCATTCAGCGCTTGCCGCTGTAACCCCTCTTCCTTCGTCGCATACTGCATCCCGCGCACCCGGATATACCTGCATTTCCGTCCGCTATGCAGAACCACGGTCATCCCGTCTTCCAAGATATGATCGAATTCCAGATGGTTTTCGAAATACTCCCCTCCTGACTTATGGAACCGGCCCCAAACCAAAAGAGGCTTGGCAAGGACACCCACCGCACCGGCTGCTACGAACAGGCCGAGTCCGACCATTACGATTTCATCCAGATCAAGGACGGGAGGGGGGCGAAAATTTGCCTCAACGGCGGCAAGGGCGGGTTGCGCGATGAGGCCAAAGAGAAGAGCAGGCAAAAACCGCCGGACCTTTTTCCCCCCTTTCCAACCCCGAAACCCGGCAACCCACACCGTTATAATATGATGATCTTTCTTGCTCTTCCCGTACGACCAAAATCCGCCGAGGATCGCCACGATCCCGGAAATAAACGCCCAAGAGGAAAACCCCCAGGTATTCCAAAAACCGGATACGAAGACCATGGTCCCAATCGTGAAAGACCCGACTATCACCAAAGCGAAAAGCCGAGCATCAAGCCCAAAAAATCTCATGGGCTTGGTAGTGCCGGTGAAAACCGGCACTTCCACCCTAGACATAACCTAATTTCCGCCGACCGGCTGGACAAATGCAGCAATAACCTGATCGGCCACCATCAATCCGATTGCACAGAAACCGAGGATTCCTACCCGCTTCCAATTGATATCTCCGCTGATTGCGCCAACTGTCAACATCCACGCCGCGCCGATCCCGACCGCAATTCCCGCTAGTGAAATCAGGCCGGTTTTGAATTCCTCGCCTTTTTCGGCGATGGACGAGGCCCAATCCCCGCCAGACTGTGCCAGCACGTCAACCGGGCCAAACAGTGCAGCCACACATACAACAATTAGTGCCAGTGCTGTATCTGATATCATGATATTGTGCGCTACGTTAGAAGTGTTCTTGTTCCACATAATGATTCTCCAACTGTTACTGTGAGGTGTGATCCTCATCATATTCAACACTTCTAAAACTAACATAAAATGTTTCACAAGTCAATTGAACGGTGTTATTATAATGTTTGAGCACACCGCTTAATTGTATCATTTGAATTCTGTTGGAGGGTCTATTATGAAACGAACATTTGTCAAGCTCCCACAGCAGTTTCACCATGCAAAACAAGTGATTAGCCAGGGTTTGCGGGTCCTTGAACATTCCTCCTCATTACCGCTTTTAGTCCTTTGGCGTACCGCTGAACGTCGTACTATTGCATTACGTCTATCAGCCGAGGACGAAAGAATCATCCTTGCCCTTAAAAAGAGAACAGGCCTTACACGACAAGACGTTATTTTGTCCGCTATTCTTTCCGCCTTTCGCTGGACTGGCGATGAATTTACTAATATTACTTCCTTTCTTCCCCGTCCCGCACTTGTTAATTTTGCCAATTACGGACGGTTACACCCCCATTTCACCAGAAAAAACAACCGTTGCCCTTATCACGGGGTGGTTTGTGGCAATAATTCTGTCTGCCACAACTTCCTCATTACTGCCCAATTTCTTGATTTAGACAACAACGCTAAAATGGAAGAAGGCTATGCTTCACATTCACCGGTATGCCCGGGTCCTGCCCCTCGTCGTGCCTCTCTTGTTGATGACGACACACCCTACCCCGTCGCTTGCGCAGCCGAGTGATAATGACCGCATTTGCGCTTTGATCACGAACGATCTAACCCAGATCATTCGTAAGGACGCCAAGACGACCCTTTGGCGTCAAACCCGCCGTGGCACCGTTGCTTTGAAGATCGATCCCAACCGCGCCGTTTTTGTCCTTCTATCGGCACACGAACGGCTTGGTTGTCCCCCTTCGTCCCTCCTTGTCCCCCTATCCTTGTCTGAAGAATAATAACTCTCCAACAACTCGGAGGGCTTCGGCCCTCCTTTTTTTTTGCCCAACGGGTGCAGGCTTGCCCTGTAACCCTGCCTTCCTGGCGAAGGACGGGGGCGACAAGTGCAAGGGGAATCAGCCGGGGGGGTGCGGGCGCAGCGAAGCGAGCCACGGCCCGGCTGATTCCCCTTGTGCGCGACAGGGGCGGCGCCCCTCAGCCCTTGCTTTCCTTTCTTTTTCCATTTTTTGGCTGTGTCCCGCCTTATCCCGGCCTTCCTTGCCTCGCTTTCATTATACACATTGGCTGTTTCCCGGGTCCTTTCAGGATTTGTTTTCATTGCTTTCTTTTTATGATGCCCCCCCCGGTCCCTTCCTACCACTGTTTAAACGCCCTTTACACGTTGTTTTTGTTACCCTTTTATGTTTTCTCAGCCCCTTTAATATTGTATTATATACATATTCACAAAAACAGAGGCTTATCCCATGACCGTCTATCCCGTTCGTGACCGAGATAAGATCTATAAGATTTTTGATTATGGTGACGGGCGCCTCTGGATCACAGAGATCGTTAACCGAAAGAACCGGGGCGCAAAAGATACGACCATCTTTTATTGCGTTGATCCCAACAGCGCCGATGGCCAACGCCTCCGATCCATGGTTCCCCACCTAAAAACGGAGGCCTTGCTATGAAGCTTTCCAATTGGATTGTTGCGCCCGGATGAATGCTCGCTATGTTGAATTCTCTTCTTGCTCTAGCCATTTTGTCTAGTTTTGCGCGATTACCACAATATATTGTGCGATTTTCCTTGGCGCCGCTTAATCGGGTTGTTACGCTCACGCCCAAAACACGATTAAAGCGATTCCTATGGAGGTACCGATGAAAGACCCCTAGACGCGAAAAAACGCCCCGTTACAGCGGGACGCTTTTTCTAAACTATACGCCTTGCGGCGGGATTAAATCAAAAACAAAACCTGTTCTGATTTAATCCCATACCGGGCAAGAATGCAAGCAGGAATCTTGATTCCGGCAACAGTTTTTCTTTGTCCGCCGCAGGGCCCCTTTTTTGGAGGCCCATCCTATGCGTTTTCAGGATCTTAGCCCCGGCGAGCAGGCCCTTTTTGCCCGCCCCGTTGCCGACCTACTCGACAACCAAGCCAATCTAAAAACGTCCCTTTCCGCTCGCCTGGACCCGGAAGACGTGGCCCAGGCCCTTGGACCCCGTGCCGTATGGGATTGTGCTGATCGGCCCTTGCCACTCTTCAATAAGGGACTTTTGGCCTATGAGCAGGCCCACAAGCCCGCGCCCTTCCCCAATACGCCGCCAACACCGCCCGCCCTGCCCATTCACTTGATCGACAATACTACCGAGCCCCCCGTTGGGTGGCGAGGCGATCCCTTCGCCATCGATGCAACCGGCGCCACCATCGATGACGCGACGCCGCCGCGACCCCGAAATGATGGCAAACCCCGCACCTGTAAACAGCGCTTTTCCACCAAGGCCGAACGAATAGGCCGCACCGCCGCCGCCAAGTCCTTAAAGCTTCGTGCCCAACACGCTATGCGCCGCCTTCCCTGGGATATCGCCGCGAATGCCGGTCTCACCCACGGCGCGGCGGTTCTCCTCGACCTGTTCATTCACTCAAAAGCGGATCTTTCTCAGGCCTCCGTCCAGGAACTGGCCAGCCGGTGCGGTGTATCACGCCGCACAATTCACAACGCCCGACAGTTCCTTGTTACGGCTGGTTTGCTCATTGTCCAGGAGCGGCGCCAAAGCTACGAACGAAATGATACGAACCTTTGGGACCTCCTCGGTAAGGCCGCAGAAGCCCGTGTAACATTTCACGGCGGCGAAACATCGTCCCGTGAACCATTTTACACTTCACCGGATCAGGGCCGGCCTTTTTCTAAAAGGGTGGGTGCAAACAGTTGCGCACCTAAAGGGGGTTTATATTTTAATATAAAACATACATCCCTACCTTACCGCGCGAATGCTGTAAGTGAGCAAAGCGGACCTCGCTCCGCTCGCACGTCTCCACGTAGCCGCCCTACGGTTGGTAAATACGGACCTCGCTCCGCTCGGAAGTCTAATCCAAATGAATGTAAGGCATCCCTTGATAGGGAGCCCGGCGCGACGGCAGAGGCACTTGCACCCACACCGGGACCGGCTCCAGCCTCCCCGGAGGAGTTACGGCTTGGTTGCCGTGCCGCCCATTGGGCTATTCCATGTTTGTCGGTTGCGATCACCACACCGGACGGGGTATGGCAGGCAGCCGAACGCCTAGTTAAAACCGAAATTCCCCTGTACGATAAAATTTGGGAATTCGCCAAGCAACGGCACGGCTTCCGCGCCGCCTTGGCCGTCCTTGAAGTGGCGGTTTTGCGTGATATCGAAACAATTCGAAGCCCCGCCGCCTACCTCGCAGGCATCATTAAAAAACCACCCCTCGAATGGCACGGCGACCCGGACAAGGCTTGCGCTCCGCATATCACCCTTGCCCGCCTTGCCGTGGCCCGTAGCGGCTTCGCCGCCGCGAACCGTAAACCCATTGCCCAGAGGGCAACGCCATGAACGGCTTGTTGGGTTGCACCCAACGCCTTTTGTTCTCGTTATTGGACCTTTTCGCCGGGGCGTTTAAACGGCATGGCGCCGCCCACGTCTTGGGGATCGGGTTTGTTCCCGTGACCAAGGGCCACGCGAGGGAAAACCAATCAGGCCGCAAAGGTTCGATCGTTCCGGCTGGTCCCCTTGCTATTGCCGCCTCCCTGATCGGTTCACGGTGCTTCCAGTTCCTTATTGCCCCTCCCCTTCATTTCTCTTCCGACGCCTACCGTCCTCGCGGCCCAGGTCAACCCCGCTCCGGGGGTTCCCGGCTACGCCGTGACAAGGGCCTTTCCCTCCCGGTCTTAGGGCGCCGCAACGAAGGAGACAGGCAATGTTAGCAACTACGATACAAACCACCCCACGAACCGGCGAAAAACGCCAATTTCTCGCATGGGCCGCCGACGTTCCCTATATGGTCACTTACGAGCCCGGCGGGTTTGGCCTGTTTGATATGTTTTCCTTCATCCGCGCCGATGATGATTTCACCGGCACGATGGCCGACGAGAAGCGCACGCTTCCCGCCGATCCCCAAGACGTGGACGCCGCAGGACCCGAGGATTTCATCTCCTCAATCCTTGATTCCGCCGCCCAGGTCCAAAAACGAGAACTCGAACAGGCCGCATAACGGCCAGTTCTCCCTTTAATGCCGCCCCGTTGGGGCGGTTTTTTTTCGCGGTCGGTTAAGGATCCGCCGATCCCCGGGTATAATAGAAAGAGGTGCATTTTATATCAGGAGTGTTAGATGGCTAAAAAGATTCTCGAACTTACAGACCTGGAATTACATGCCCTTATGATTGTTTTCGGTGATGTTATAGTTGATCCTGAATATACATCGGCTGTTTTTGATGGTACCGTAGAACTTAAACGTGCTGCTTTCCGGGTAGAAAAAAAACTACTCACCTTGATAAGAATGGAGTAGGACCAAATGTTTCCGTTTGTGTTTTGGCGGATTGCACATTCCAAAATTGAAGGTGGGGTAATCCATGTCCTTACGATAGGGGAGGCAATTAATATCGTTGTGGAAAAAGGGATACCAGAAACAGAAATCGAGTATGTAAAGGTATTTAGTCTTGGTGAACTATTAAGAGAAATGAACACAGCGGGGATGGCCGGATATTTTTGGGGGATGGAATCAGTAAAACAAGAATGGACCCATAAGGGGGAAAGCCTTCCCCTCTCTCCAACCCGGTTTCCGGTTTTCCGCTTCCCCTTCTAGCGGGGACACCCCGCAACGCCCCGGCGCTTTGCTTCTATTGCTTTCTTTTTTCGTTTTTCGGCGTTTTACCGCCGTTTTCTGTCTTTCGTTGCCTCGCTTTCTTTATACGCTTTGGCAATAGGACTTGCCTTTTCGGGCATTGTTTTCATTGCTTGCTATGGTCCATCCAGTAAAACCGCGCGGCTCCGCCGCGCTCCGTCTAGCACTACCCCCTTAGCTAATAGGCATTGGCCGCCCTTTTCGGGCGGATCATACGGACGCCATAAGGCAAGCCCGCTTGCAGGCGCCCGGCCACGGTCACCGGTCGGGGCCGCTACGCGATCCCCTCACCGGTTCCCTTGGTTCCCTCGCCAGGGAACGGGGACATTGAAAGAAAGGTTTCAAAGTTTATACCATAACCTCCTGTTTTTTTTGCTGTTTAAACGTTTTTTCTATTGCTTTCATTCCTTTTATTATGTATAATATACATATGATTTGAAGAGGAGATGATCCCATGTTGAAGACCCGTGAAGAATGGCTTTCCAAGGTAGCCGAAGGGTTGAGGCCCCACTTTGAAGAAAAGGGATATTCCATCCCCCAAGTCCGGATGGCACTTGGTTTCACCTCGCGGGGGGGGCGGGGAAAGCGGATCGGTGAATGTTGGGATTCCTCATGTTCAGCCGATAAGACATTCGAGATCCTCGTTGACCCGCGCCTAGACAATCCGGTTGATGTTGCGCAAGTCCTTTGTCATGAACTCATCCATGCAGCCGTAGGCCTTAAGTGTGGCCATCGTGGCGCGTTCCGGACCATGGCAAAAGGGATGGGGTTGGAAGGGAAAATGACCGCGACCGTGGCAGGTCCTGGCTTTATCAAAATTATCACGCCCATTCTTGAACTTGTTGGTGATCTACCGCACGCCCGTTTAAACACCGGGAACGGCCCCAAGAAACAATCGATCCGCCTCCTTAAGGTCACCTGTCCCGTGTGTGGTTACACCGCGCGGGTTACGCGGAAATGGATCGAAGAAGTAGGCGCCCCTTATTGCGGAGACCCCGACCATGGACGAATGATTGTCAATGGGATGGACGAGGAGGGGAAGCAAGCGGCATAGAGCCGCCCACCACTTTCCCCTGGACAAAAGGAATCAAGATCACGGCCAACAACTTATAATATTTTACTTAAGGACGAGAGAGCCCGAAGGGCTCACCAAACAAAGGAGGATTGGACGATGACTAAACCGGGCATTGGGCACAACAACCCACCCCAGGAAAACCCTGAAAAGGTTGAGCTTGTTATAAGGGTTAGCGGGAACCGGGCGGAAAAGACGGCGGACCTTGAGGTGAGTGGAAATACTTTTGACGTGAAGGACTCGCTTAAGGCGCGGGGCTATCGGTACGATGGTCAAGATAAGGTTTGGGTGCTGGTCGTTGCTGCTGAAGGTGCTGGCGACGTAGAGGTCCGATGGCTGCGGGGGCTCGGCCATGAGGTTGTCGGGTACGGGGCGGCGGAGCAGCGGTACTTGGATCAGTTGAAGTAGGGAGGCGAGGATGCAAGAGGATTTAGTTGTCGAGTATTGCGCGATGTATGGCTTCTTTTCCAGGCTGGTGGTGCTGGAGCCCGTGAAAGAAATGCGCGGGGTGGGCGATCTGGGGAGCGTTGATTGGGAGGCGGCGGAAGAAAGATGGCGGTGCGTTTGGGCGGTGCTGCTACCCTAAGCGGCTTCTGCAAGCACCTGATTGACGGCATTATTCAAGATACCCTCGATAAATTTTTCGGGGCCGAGTTGGTCAACGTCGGCGGGATCGGCTGTGAAGATACGGCGGGTATCGGCCAGGGTGTTGGTGAAATCATCATCGGCGCGGATGAACAAGAAGAGATCGAAAATCCCGAACGCGGCGGGTTCGAAGGTAACAAGGTAAGGAACATCGGCGGCCCAGGCGAGGAACTGACGTTTGGTTTCGGGTCGGGCTTCGGTAAAAACTTTCTGTGCCAACATGATCTTTCTCCTTGTTTGTGACGCCCGAGAATCAAAAAACCGGGGCCTGTCACGGCATAGCCGGGAACCCCCGGAGCGGGGTTGACCGGCCCCGGTTTTTTGATGGGCTCACAGACAAACAAGGGGAAAGATCGGCACAGCAGCCAAGGGAGCCCGTGTGAATAACAACCGTTTAAACGCCGATTAGTGCTTTCTTTGCTTTCGTTCCGTTTTTTTCGCTTTCTTTGTCCATTTTTTGTCGGTTTTTCTTGCCTTACCGTTCGCTTTCATTGATAATGAAAGTACCGCAATTTACCGAAAAAGGGGGCATTATGCCTATCGTGATTTCGGCAATCCAGGAGAAGGGCGGCAGCGGCAAGACCATGGCTCTTGCTTTGTTGGCTGCACATTACGCCCACGCGCAAAAGCGCGTGGCCATTATTGATACAGATCCGCAGCAGACCTTACGCACCTGGACCGAAGAGCAAGGAAACGAAAATTTCCCGATTTCCTATGTCGAGGCCCCGGCGCCTGATTACCTTCCGGCGACAATCGCATTCCTGGATGAGAAGGCGGATATTGTCTTGATCGATACCGCCGGGGTGAAGACGGCGGCAACCTTTGCCGCCGCCGCCGCTTCCCATATCGTTTTGATTCCAAGCCGCGCGGCGAAGGCGGATTTTCTCGGGGCGCTAAAAACCCTGGCATGGTTGAACCATGCCAGCGAGAGACATCAAACGCGCTTCGCGGCTTCCGTTGTCCTGTCCGATTACAAACCACAAACCAACATGGGCCGATGGCTGGTTGAACAGTTGCATGAACGCGGCGTCCCATACCTTCACACCCCAATTCATTCCCGCGCCGGTCTACTCGAATTCTTGTCCATAGGCGGTCGCCCGGTTGGAACGGCCTTAGCCGTTGCCTATGGTTTTGTTGGTGCGCTCGAAAATGCGCACCCTAACCTTTTGCGGCTTTGACGGAGGGAAGGAAGATGGCTCCTAAAAAGATTGACATTCCCAATAACATCGGCGACTTGGCCAAGGGGACCGAGGCCGAAGCGCAGGCCGCCGCCGCACGAGAAACGGCGGATCACCACAACGCGCCCCACATGCTGACCACCGAGCAGCTTCACGCCTTGATTGCCGCCGCGCAGGAACAGCAGGCCACCGCGCCGCCGCCGGAACGGCAAAGGCAATTGAATTTTTCACGGGTGCCTGAAAGCCTGTTCCAGGCGATCCGCGAACACTCGCGAATGCGGGGATATGGGGGATCGCTACGAATTCTCTTGTTCCATCTCCTCAAAGACGACGGGATGGATATTCCGGAAGAGTATTTGCATGATCAAAGGATGCGATAGGCTAATGTCCGCAAGAGCGGCCACGGTCGCGGGCTTCTGTTTTTTGGCTTTCCTCACCTTAGCCGACAAGTCCGCCGCCGAGGCGTCGGTCCATCGGCTTGCGACTTGGAATACACAAAACCTTCGGGCCGACCGGCCCGACCGAAAAGACATTCCGGCGTTACGCGCCTATGCCGCACGTTTAAACGCCGATATCGTCGCCTTGCAGGAGACCGACGGGCCGAATAGTGCGGCCCTATTATTCTCTCCCGACGTTTACGATTATCATTTCTCCGGGCGGCGCCATCCCCAACGAACCGGCTTCGCGATCCGCAAGGGCGTCCCTTGGACCCCGCTTCCCGATCTTAATTTCCTAAATGTGGATGAGACCGGGGCCCCCGGCCATGTACGCCACGGCGCGGCGATCCAGGTTCGCGGGCTCACCTTGGTTTCCATCCACCTCAAATCCGGTTGTTGGGGTGGTAGGCTGTCCCGGGCCAATCGTTCTTGCCAAATCTTGGCCCGGCAACTCCGGTTCCTTGCCGCCTGGACGGCGGCCCGGGAAGGGGAGGGGCGTCCCGTCGTTTTACTCGGGGACTTCAACCGGCGCCTAAACGCGCCTTCCGGAGACGGTCGCGCGATCTTGACCGCCGCCGTTCCGGGGCTGATCTTTACGACCGATCAAGACCGAAACCAGCAATCTGATTGCTGGTCTCATGCGCCGAGACCGGCGCGTCACTACCCCGCTTATATCGACCATATCGTAATTGGGCCGCTTGCGGCCCCCCGGTTGAAACCCGGCAGCTTTGCCCAAGTTCTTTTCGACCCCGGTTTAGCCCACAAGTACCCGTTCTTGTCCGACCATTGCGCAATCGGCATTTCTGTTTTAGTTCCCGCCCCGGGGCAACCCTGAAATGCTCGCACAGGACGGCAAATTTCGGGGCAGGGGAGGGAAAGGTGCTGTTCCCGGCTCTCTCCTACCTTTGCCGTCTTATCGCCCCCTGAGACCGTTTAAACGGGCGACAGGGGCGGCATTGCCTTTGTTCCTTATCATCCGGCAACTGATGAGCCTTAGGATTCCTAGGCGCCATTCCGAATATGGCCGATCCCGTCATTTCCTTTGTTTGTTCTTATCCGTGAATTTGCCGCTTGCCCCCGTCGGGCGGACGGCAACGCCTCAAGCACAAATACGGTTTCCCCAAGTGGACCCTCCGCATTTGAGCTTGCCCCCCTAGTGGTCGCGGCCTGAATCATTCACGAACAACCAATCAATGAGGAGATCAATCATGTTTACTCGGAATTATGTTGAAATCGTCGGTCACATTGGCAACGTGACAGTTAAGGAAGACGGCAAAAAGCGGGTCCACCTCTCGGTCGCGACCTCCGAAGTCTGGAAAGACGGCGACGAGAAGAAGGAAAAGACCCTCTGGCACAACATCACCATCTTCCGACCTGCCTTGGTTGACTTTGCCGAGAAATACCTTGCCAAGGGCCGCTATGTACGGGTCGAAGCCAGCCTGAAACCGTTCGAATACGAAAAGGACGATACCAAACATTACGGTGTGGACCTGATCGCCTCCCAGGTTGATTTCCTGGACAAGAAGCCCGACTGATCCAACCACAGGGGAGGGCCGCGAAAGCGGCCCTTTCTTTTTGCCAATAGCTCCCCTTATTTCAATCAAGGTAGGGTCGCCGCCGCAAAGCGGCGGCTCCATTGGCCATCCCGCCCATGCGGGATTGTGGCCCGACCGAAAAGAGCATCCACGGTCGCGAGCTTCGGTTTCTTAATTTTCCTCACCTTAGCCGATCCGCCGCCGAGGCGTCGGTACATCGGCTGTGCGATTTGGAAAACACAAAACCTTCGGGCCGCCCGGCCCGACTGGTCTTTTTGTCTATTTTTTCACCGCGCGGCGCCGCCGCGCTCCGTCCAACACTACCCCTTTGCAAACAGGCATTGACCGCCCTTTTCGGGCGGACCTTTCGCTTGCTTTTTGCAAGTACCTTGCGGTCAAGCGGCCACGGTCACCGGTCGGGGCCGCTACGCGATCCCCTCACCGGTTCCCTTGGTTCCCTCGCCAGGGAACAATCGGCCTTTCGGCCTCTTTTCTTTGGGGTTTGTGGTGCAAATGCCGTGCCTTTATTCACCTGTTTTTATTGGTTTTTATAGTGTCTTTTTTATTGACTGCAATACCTTTTTTATGTATTTTATACATATATTCTGAAAGGGAGTTTTTGCCTTGCCTGCTAAATATTGGAATCTGAAACACGATGTTGCCCTGTTGGGACTCCGGCGTAAGGGATGGACCACCGGCCAAATTGCCCGAAAACTCGGGATTGCCACAACGACGGTCACTAATCGTTTAAACACCCTTGGCGTAAAGGGTTTTAACGATGGTTACTATGACTTATTGCTTGCCTGGATCAACTATGTCGAGGACCGAAAGGTAACGCCCATCCCTTCTATGCTGTACGACTATCGAGGACCGTCCTTTACTTAGTGGTCCTTTTCATTTTTTACTTTGCTTTACTTTTATTAGAGGCCTTCCGGCCTCTTTTTTTGTGCTTTTTCCTTGACTTTCAAACCGTGATTTGATACACTATTAATATGGTCAAAAAGGGGTTTTACCCCATTAAAACAGGAGTATATCATCAAGATGAAACATACCGTTATACCGTCCTGTGTTTGCTTGGTTATTACTTGTGCAAGGCGCTATGGCCTTGTATCCCGCAATGAATTGGACCGAGTACAGATCAAGTTGACCGCATGGCTTATGGCCACGACCGCCAAAGAAAAACAACAAGCCGCCGAGCGCCTTTATCGGCAAGCTTGCCGCGTCATCCCGAGGGACATTGCCAGCACCGACACCCGGACGGCGGGAGTTGTGGCCGATTTGACGGTCGCTATGGACACCTTAGCCCACGAAGCCCACACCGTTTAAACGGGCCGGAACCCTCGGAGGTATGACCGATGAAACAATGTACCTGTAAAACCTGTATATGCGGCCGAAATAACCCCGCTCTTGAGGGGCATCCGCCGGGGACATCTCACAACGATCGCTCGCGAACTGGCGTACAGGGCGATCCTGGAAGCACTGGAAACCGAACATGACTATCAAATTTGAAGTAGGCGACCGCGTAGCCGTCCCCGCGGATACCGGCGGCGAGATTGTGTGCCGCATCACCGAACGGCCTACCGAGGAAACCGCGATCTTAACCGTAGATAGTCTTAGAACCCCGGATTTATACGGGTATCGCTTCCCGGCCCTGGTCGCCATGCTGCGCCATTTGCCACGCCGCCGGGAGGATAACCCATCATGACCTATCAATATCTGACACCGGGTCCTAGGTAGCGTTTAAACGGAGGCCGTCAATGTCTGACCCATCCCGAAACCCTGTCCGCCGCCACCCCCTCGAACAAGGGGGGGAAGTGATTTTCGCAAAAGTCGCGGCGGCGCCGTTGATCGCCATGGGCATCAACAAGAGCGCCGTTCTTCTCACCCCATTTGAAGCCCGCGCCCTCGCCTTTGCGCTTGAGGCCTTCGCGGACGATCAAGAGGAACTCGAACGATGAGGACTGGACAAATTGACTAGTCGGGAATTTAGAGCCGCATTGCGGAAATTGGGCTGGAGGCAGGTTGATTTTGCCGCGAAGATCCATTCCCTAACCGGCGAGACCATCACCCCCCGCACCCTAACCCGATACGCAAACGGGGATAAGGTCCCGCCCGCCGCAATCC